>CP043979.1 GCA_015134355.1 Candidatus Stammera capleta | reverse complement strand
TTTAAATAAAACATATATATAAAACACTAATATTAATTTGATAGTATTTATTCGTTATTTTTCATATAGTTTATTCTATTTATGTATAGTGTTTATTCATATATAACTAGAATTTATTTTTTTATATCTTTAAAATTTATAAATATTATTTATATTGTATTTATTTTTTTTATAGTTTATAATTATTGTAATGTTTAAAATATAAAATATTTTAATATAAAATTTTCATTAACATAAAAAGTTAATAATAGGTATTTTATGATAAATAAAATTCATTCAAATATTATAAATTTATTTTGTATAATAGGATTAATTTTAGGTTTAAATACATCTTTTGCTTCAGGAGATACAAGAAATGTAAAAGAACCAGTTATACCTAATAGTTGTATTACTTTAAAAGCTAGTAATAAAAATTTAACTACAACTATACAAAATCAATTAAATTATTGTGCATCTTTTAAAAAAGTTGTTAAATTAGATATATCAGATAATAAAAATTTTCATTTTTATTCTGGACCATTAAATATTCCATCAAACGGTGGATTATTAATAAGTAAAGGTGTAGTATTATCAGCAATACCTGACCCTTTATTATATGATACAGGTAATAAAACATGTGGTACTATAGATAATAGTGGTAATGGTTGCAAACCTTTTATAAGTGTTAAAAATACTGAAAATAGTGGTATATATGGTGAAGGTACTATAGATGGACAAGGTAATTCAATTATAAAAGGTACTAAAAAAACTTGGTGAAACTTATCTAGTGAAGCTCAAAAATTAAATAAATCACAAAATGTTCCTAGATTAATACAAATTAGAAATTCAAAAAATTTTATTATTTATAAAATTTCTTTAAAAAATTCACCTAATTTTCATGTAGCTATGGGTAATGTTAATGGATTTACTGCATGGGGAGTTAAAATTAACACTCCTGCCGATGCTCGTAATACTGATGGAATAGATCCAGGATCTTCAACAAATATTACTATAGCACATTCATATATAAGCACTGGGGATGATAATATAGCAATAAAAGCTGGTAATGGTCCTACATCCCATATATCTATATTAAATAATTTTTTTGGTAAAGGTCATGGAATGTCTATAGGTAGTGAAACTACAGGATCAGTTACAGATGTAATTGTTGAAAATTTAACAATGGATGGTACTACTAATGGATTACATATAAAAAGTAGTAAAGAAAATGGTGGTTTAGTTAATAATATTACATATAAAAATGTATGTATAAAAAATGTACAATATCCTATTTTATTAGATATGTTTTATCAAAAAAATACTAAAGGAAATAAAATTCCACAATTCAAAAATATACATTTTGATAATATAAAAGTATTAACTGTAGGTAAATTTATTTTTAATGGTCTTAAAGATAATAATATACAAGTTACATTTAATAATGTAAGTATTAAGAAAGGATCTATTATAGAAGAAAAATATTTAACTAAAATAGGTTCAATGATTGAAAATTCTACAGGAAATATTTGTCCTAATTATCAATAATTTAAAAATTTAATTATTTTTTCTAACCTATATTTTTTAAAATATAGGTTAGAAATAATATATTTTATGTATACTAATTTTTATGAACATTAAAAATATTAAATTAGAAGTAAATGGTTTAAATTTAATTATTATAAATAAATTTTTTAAATTATATATAAATAATTCAAATATTAGCAAAATAATTATAGATAATATAAATATAGTAGATAATTTAAATGGTAAAAAAACATTTTATTTAGATTGAAATGGTGGTAAATTTAGTTTTATACCTAAGAATTTGTTTATATTAAAATATTCAAATGATATATTACATATAATGTATAATATGTTTATATATGAAAAATGTGAAATACAATATCACTATATTATTAAAAATAATATATTTGGTATATATAATTATATAGTTATAAATAACTTAAATAAAAATATTTCATATAATTTTAGTGAATTAAGAACTGTATATCGTTTTGATTATAAAATAATGAATATCTTATATAATGGTTCGATAGTACAAAAATCATATCTTTATAAATTTTTAAATAAACAAAGTTTAATTCAAGATGAAACATGACAATTAGAAGATGGAACTTATTACTCTAAATATGATTTAGCAGGATATATAAGAGATATAAATTTTTATGGTATTTATGGTAGTAAATATGGTGCTTGAATTATGAATTTTAGTCATGAATATTTTTCTGGAGGTCCTTTAAAACAAGATTTATTAGTTCATCAAGATTCTTTAATATTAAATTATTTAAATAGCACACATTTTGGAACAAAAGAACTAATTATACCTAAATATAAGTGAACAAAAATGTATGGACCTTGATTAATTTATTTTAATAAAGGTAAAAGTATAAATTTAATATCAGATGCTAATATGTTTTTTAATATTGAAAAAAAAAACTGACCTTTTAATTGAATTAATGATAAAAATTACCCAATAAAAAGATATTATATAAAAGGTAAATTAAAAAATGTAAAAAATTTATATCAAATTGTTTTATGTTCTTCTGAAAATGAAAAATTTGATTTTCAAACTTTAGGATATTTATATAATACAATTTCATCAAGTAATGGAAATTTTATAATAAAAAATATTAGACCTAATATTTATAATTTATATATATATCCAATTAATGGATTTAATTGTAATTTTTTATTCAAAAAGAAAATTAATATTATATCTAATTTAGATTTAGGTAATTTAAATATTGGTGAAAAAATAATTTTAAAAAATAAATTAATTTGAAATATAGGAGAAACTAATCGTAAATCAGATGAATTTAAATATTGTAATAAAAATAGAAATTATATTTGACATACATTAGTACCTTCTAATTTAAATTTTTATGTTTATAAAAAAAATATTTTAAATAAAAATTGATATTATGCACAAACAAAAAAGGGAAATTGAAAAATATATTTTTATGATAAAATTAATAATAAAGACAGAATTTTAAATATAAGTATATCAGGAGTTAGTTCAAATATATTAGAAAAAAAAATTAATAAACCTAAATTAGAAATATATTTAAATAATATATTATTAAAAATAATTTCATATGAAAATGATAAATCAATATATAGAGGTGCTTTAAATAGTGGTAACTTTTATAGTAAAAAAATATTTATATCAAAAAATTTAGTTTTTAATAATATTAATATTATTAAACTTAAATTAATTAGTGGAGCTTTTATGTACGATACAATAAATTATATATCTAAATAATTTCTTTTCTATTAAAAATAAAAATAAATATTAAATTTAATATTAATGATATTATTAATGATATAGATATTTTATAAATATTATTAATATTTATAAAATAAACTATTAACGAAAAAAATATTATAAATATATCCTTAAAATTAATATTATTTATTAAAATTTTAATACATGATATAAAAATTTTAATATATATATAAAAATATATTCCATAACAAAATCAAATTGGAATAATAAAATATTTTTTATTTATAAAAGAAATAAAAATTAAAATAAAGGATAAAACTATTTGTAATCTTTTTATAATTTTATTATTAATATTATTAATATTATTAATATTATTAATACTATTTTCACTAATAGTATTAGGTATTGATCCAAATAAAGATGATATTATTATTATAATACCATTAGAAAAAATTGATTTATTTAAAATTTTAATTAGTTTTAAATAATTATTTTTATTTATATTAAACATTATTATATAAGAAATATGTTCTATTAAAAAAATAAAAAAAATTGGTATTATTAATAATATAGATTTTATATTTAAATAATAATTATATATAAATGGTAACTTAAATATTGATTGTAATTTTATTTTACTATATAAAGGAAAAGTAATAAAACTAAAATATTTTGATAAAATTAAATTTATTATTAAACTAATAAAAATTAATATTTCAAATTTTATATTTTTAAATATAAATTTTAATATTATTATATAAAATACGGTTAATAAAAACATTTTATTAAAAACATTATTATTATTTTTAATATTTAAAATTATTTTTTTAAATAAAAATATAAAGAATTCAAATATTATTAATATAATATTAGTAACTATAATAGATTTGGGAAAAATTAAATTAATTTTTCTTAAATTTATATTATTTATCTTTATACTAATTAAATAAAATAATATACCTAAAAAAATAAATCCACTATAAATAAATTTATATTTATAATTATAATTATATAAAAGTAATATTATTGGTAATAATAATATATTTTTTTCTAAGTAAATAAATAATATATTTTTATTTAATAAAATATACAATAAAATACTAATTCCATTAAATAATAACAAATTTGATATATCTATTTTTGTTAAATTTGATATTAAAATATTATTTGTAAGTATAATAATTATTTTTTCTAATATATAAAAAACTAATTTCATATTTTTATTTCTTTTATTACTTATTTTATTTAGTATTATATAATGAGCTAATAAAATTTAAAATTATTTTAGTAATTTAAATATATTATGACATTAAATAAATTAAATATCAAATTTTTAAATAAGAAAATAAATGCTAAAAAAAATATTGATTCTGTAAGTGCTTTAAAAAGTAACTCTATAGGATATATAACTAGTATTTTAGCTTGTACTTCAATGCCTCATTCTAGAGTAGAAAAAAGTTATTTTAAAAGATGTAATGGTAAAATGTCATTAAAAATTATTTCAGATCCTGAATATGGATTGCCATATGGTGTTGTACCTAGAATAATAATGATTTGGTTATGTACAGAAATAAAACTTAAAAAATCAAATATTATATATTTAGGTAAAGATCAAAATGAGTTTATTAAAAAATTAGGTATTACTCCTACTGGAGGAGTTAATGGTTCTATAAATAGAATTAAAAAACAGTTTATAAAATTATTTCATTCTACTATATCAGTTATTAATAAAAAAAAAAATTTATATAAATTTATAAATTTGACAATAGTTGATAATGGTATATTTAATTGAAAAAGGAGGGGTAATAAAAAGGATAAATGAAATAATAAAATTATTATATCAGATAAATTTTTTAATAGAATTAAATTAACCTCTCTTCCTATTGATCTTAGAGTAATACGTGTACTTAGATCTCCTTTAGCTATGGATATATATATATGATTAACTTGAAGATCAAGAATGTTAAAAAAAAGAAAATTTGTTTTAATATCTTGAAAAAGATTAAAATTACAATTTGGTTCTAATTATTGTGATTCTTCTAAAGGTTTACATAATTTTAAAAGAGAATTTTTGAAACAATTGAAAATCATTTGTTTTCTTTATTCACAAATAAATATTGAAATAGTTAGTTATGGATTGAAAATTAATTATAGTAAATCTCATATTCCTTCTTAATTTTTTTTTTATAATTATAGTTAATTAATCTTTTATTATATGTTATTATATATATGTATTAAGTATATTAATACATGTATAAATACATGTATAAAAGATTATTTTTCTTTAAATAAAACATATATATAAAACACTAATATTAATTTGATAGTATTTATTCGT